>NZ_FPHO01000001.1 GCF_900117455.1 Hyphomicrobium sp. CS1GBMeth3 | reverse complement strand
TCGCGCAAGCTTTACGTCGCACCGGAAGCCGCACCCGACCTCGCCGTACCGCTTCGCGAGATCACGCTGACACCGGAGAGCGGCGAAGCCCCGGTAAGGGTCTACGACGCCTCAGGCCCCTACACGGATGACGCAGCCGAGATCGACGTCAACCGCGGCCTGCCGCGCATTCGCGAAGCCTGGATCGCCGAGCGCGGCGGCACGGAGCGCTACGAAGGCCGCACCATCAAGCCCGAGGACAACGGCGGCGTCTCGGGCCGCCACGCCGCCCGCACGTTCCCGATCGCACATCAGCCGCTACGCGGCCGCAAAGACGTTCCGCTGACCCAGCTCGAATACGCGCGTGCGGGCGTCATCACCAAGGAGATGATCTACGTCGCACACCGGGAGAACATGGGCCGCGAGGCCGTGTTGGAGCGGGCGAAAGCGGCGCTCGAGGACGGAGAAAGCTTCGGCGCCGCCATCCCGCCTTTCATCACCCCCGAGTTCGTGCGCGACGAGATCGCCCGCGGCCGCGCCATCATCCCAGCCAACATCAATCACCCCGAACTCGAGCCGATGATCATCGGCCGCAACTTCCTGGTGAAGATCAACGCCAACATCGGCAACTCCGCCGTCACCTCCTCGGTCGAGGAGGAAATCGAGAAAATGGTCTGGGCCACCCGCTGGGGCGCCGACACCGTCATGGACCTCTCGACAGGCCGCAACATCCACACCACGCGCGAGTGGATCATCCGCAACGCGCCGGTGCCCATCGGCACGGTGCCGATCTATCAGGCTCTCGAGAAAGTCGGCGGCGATCCGGTGAAGCTCACCTGGGAGATCTACCGCGACACGCTGATCGAGCAGTGCGAGCAGGGCGTCGATTACTTCACCATCCACGCCGGCGTGCGGCTGCGCTACGTGCCGCTGACCGCCAGCCGCGTCACCGGCATCGTCTCGCGCGGCGGCTCGATCATGGCCAAGTGGTGCCTTGCGCATCATCGCGAGAGCTTCCTCTACGAGCGCTTCGAGGAAATCTGCGACATCATGCGGGCCTACGACGTCTCGTTCTCGCTCGGCGACGGCCTGCGCCCCGGTTCCATCGCCGATGCCAACGACCGGGCCCAGTTCGCCGAGCTCGAGACTCTCGGCGAGCTGACGCAGATCGCGTGGCGCAAGGGCTGCCAGGTGATGATCGAAGGCCCCGGCCACGTGCCGATGCACAAGATCAAGGTCAACATGGAAAAGCAGCTTCGCGAATGCGGCGAGGCGCCGTTCTACACGTTGGGCCCGCTGACGACCGACATCGCGCCGGGCTACGACCACATCACGAGCGCCATCGGCGCTGCCCAGATCGGCTGGTACGGCACCGCCATGCTCTGCTACGTGACGCCGAAGGAGCACCTTGGCCTGCCGAACCGCGACGACGTCAAGACCGGCGTCATCACCTACAAGATCGCCGCCCACGCCGCCGATCTCGCCAAGGGCCACCCGGCGGCGCAACTGCGCGACGACGCCCTCTCGCGCGCCCGCTTCGAGTTCCGCTGGAAGGATCAGTTCAACCTGTCGCTCGACCCCGACACGGCCCAGAGCTTCCACGACGAGACGCTGCCCAAGGAGGCGCACAAGGTGGCGCACTTCTGCTCCATGTGCGG